>CP012848.1 GCA_002074035.1 Candidatus Riesia sp. GBBU
CTTTTTCAATCTTTTTTATTTCTTTGTATAGGAAGTTATTAGTTGGTAAATTGATTCTGTGTATTTTACATCTTTTTATGACATATCCGTTTAAATAGTCGATTTCTGTTTTTTTACCATTTAAGAAATCTTGTAGCATAGATGAGTAATTTCGTTTAGTTTTCTCTATTACTTCATATACGTACTTTGACAAATATTCTTCTTTTACTTTGTGTCCTTCTAAATTCATAATCATCGTAAGTTCCCTACATAATAAAGATATTGTTTCACGATATTTTTTTATCTTACCGTTTTTGCATCTTTTTAATGTAGTCAATGGATTTATGATACAGTTTGCTGATAGTTTCAACCAGTTTGAAAAATGAATTCTTTTACTCCATTTGACAATTGGTATAGCTTCTTCTAAAACTTTTAGTATTAAAGAGAATTTTTTTTTGTTGAATTTTTTTGTAGAACCTATTGTTGTAACACCTTTTCTGATATGAAAAACAGTTTCTTTTTTCCGATATGCAGAGTGTGTAGTGTTTCCTATTAGTATTGGATTATTAGTATTTATTTTATGCAATTCTTCTTCTGTTCCAATTCCATTATGAAGCAACAGAATCACACATTCTTTTCCGAGAAACATTTGTATTGAGCGAATTGCTTTTTTGACTTGATGAGCTTTTAAAGTAACTATAAGTAGTTGTGTATTCTTTAAGAAATTTCTTCTGTTTGCATAAACAGGAAATTCAATTCTGTTTAAATTCTTTACTTGTACAATTTTTATTTTGAGTATTTTTTCTGATCTTTTCGTCCATCCTTGGATTTGATGTCCTCTCACAGACAGAGCGTGAATCAAGATTCTTCCTATTGCACCACAACCAAGAACAGTGATTTTCATTTTATCCAATCTCTCTTGTTAAAGATAAATTTAATTTAATGTCTAAGAAAAAAGAAAATAATAAAAAGAAAAAAGAAATAATACATAGAGAAATTTCTAGTTTTTTGTATGCAAAGAGACTTTTGCATGAAAACACTTGTTTGTACCGTGATATTTGGAGCATAGAAGCTCCAAATATCTAATTACAGATAAGACAGGTACTGATTTATCATGTAACTTGTTATAGAAGTTAAAACACCTATTATCACTCGTATTTTCAATAAGAGTTAGATATCTAATTTCTCTTCCTAAAAGTGACTAATTAGAAATTAAATTGAGATCTGAAAAAATTTCATAAAATATAACTTTTTGTAACATCATATTTCCTTAATTAACTGTTTAAAAATGATGTTTTTATTTTAATTTTTTATGAAAATTTTTTACTTATTTTTTTATGTGAAATTTGTAACAATTTTACTTTTTTTTTATGAAAATTTCGTGTTTTTTTTAAGAAATTTTCAAAAAAAAAAACCTTGCAAAAAATGTTAATAACTTGTTAATAACTTGTCAATAACCTGTTAATAACCTTAAAAACTTTTCTACTTTTTTTTTGATTTAAAAGCGGGATTTAGGTTAAAATTATCGGGATTTTATTTTCATATTAACTGAATAGAAGTTATAACGAATAGTTTCTTTCTTCAAGTATTCTCTTGTTTAGGTTCTTTAAAAGATGAAYGAGAAAGGACTATAATAATTCTCCTTTAAAAAGTAATATATATTATGTAGGGAAAGTATTTAATTTGAAGGGATTTAAACTCAAACCATCGGAACTTTACTTTCATATTGACTAAGTAGAAACTATTCGTTATAGTCTTTTCCTTCAGGTATCTTCTTATTTAGGTTTTTTAGAAAATAAGTAAAAAAAAATGATGATGATTTTCTTTTAGAACGTAATATCTATTGTACAGGGGGAATATTTAACTTAAAGGGATTTAGGCGGTCAAAAAAAAATGGTGTTTTTTTTGTGAAAAAAAAATAAACTTTTTTAAGTCGATTTTTTTTAAAAAACATTTCTCTTTTTTCAAAAAAAAATCAAAAGTTTTTTTTAAAAATCCAAAAAAAATTTTTTTTTCCAAAAAAACATCTACAAAAACCGAATGATTGAAAAATCCAAAAATTTTTCAGAAAAGCCAACGTATTTCAATTAAGAAGAATAAATTAAAGATTACGTCTGTCTTTAAGTACAGTAAGTAGTTCATGTAGTAGTCCATCAGTAACAATTTCCTTTATTTGATAGAAATGAGTGCTTAGATGAGATCAAAGTAGAAAATAAATTATTTGCACTATGTCCATTTTATCTTATAATCCAAAGGAAAAAAGAAAATTCAAAGAACGGTCTTCTAAGATGAAAAAAATTAACATAGGAACTTTGATAGATTTAAAGAAGAGTGGTAAGAAATTCGCTTCTCTAACAGTTTATGATGCAAATTTTTCCAGGATATTTGAAAGGAACGGTATTAAAGTTCTGTTGGTAGGTGATTCTTTAGGTATGACAGTATTAGGATTTTCCTCTACAATACCTGTTTCTATAGAAAGTATAGAGTATCATACAAGAATAGTTAGGAAAGGAGCACCAAACTCTTTTATAATATCTGATGTACCTTTCTCTAGTTTTTCTTCGAAGAGAAAGGTTATCGAAGATTCTATTAGATTAATGGTTTCTGGTTCCAACATGGTTAAACTTGAATGGAAGGGAAACTGGATTAAAAGCGTAGTACATTCTTTAAACAAGAGATCAATACCAGTGTGTATACATTTTGGTTTAACTCCTCAGTCCGAGAACGTATTTGGGAACTACAGAGTCTTTTGCAGAGAATACTCGGAATCTAGAAAACTTTTGGACGAATCGAAAAATTTTGAAAAATTTGGAAAAATGAATTTACTTCTGCTAGAATGTGTTCCAAAGGATTTGGCTGAAGAGGTTACGAACTCCGTTTCGATTCCTGTCATAGGAATTGGAGCAGGAAACAAAACTGATGGACAGATGTTGGTTATGCATGATATGCTTGGACTGTATCATTCGAAGAAGACTCCGAAATTTGTGAAGAACTTTCTTCTTCAAGAAAAGGGAGATGTTGCAAAAGCCATAAAAAGCTATATAATGGAGGTTGAAAAGTCCATTTATCCTTCAGAAGAGCACTCATACTAAGAGAAGTGGAACGTTGAGTTTAAAGGAGAATTTGCGAGTGATAGTCGTAAGTGAGAGATTAGAAATTTCCAGGATTTCAAGAAGTTTAAGGGTTTGCGGTAAGAAAATTTCTTTAATACCTACCATGGGAAAGATTCACAGAGGACACATAAGTCTTCTGGAAAAGTCGAAATTGGAATCTCCTGAGTCTTCGATAATAGTAAGTATCTTTGTTAATCCGCTTCAATTCGATAGCAAAGCAGATTACGATTCTTATCCAAAGAGTTTTGAGAGAGATCTTAGAATTCTTGAAGAAAATAAGGTGGACTTTGTTTTTTCTCCAAGTGTAGATGAAATGTATCCTTGTGGTTTTGACGAACATACTCTTGTCTCTGTTCCGTACATTTCAGAGATTTTGATTGGTAAAGTAAGAAAAGGACATTTCAATGGAGTTGCTACAGTGTTAGGTAAGCTCTTTAATATGGTTAAACCTGATTTCGTAGTTTTTGGAGAAAAGGATTATCAACAACTTGCGTTAGTCCGTAAGATGGTTTACGACATGAATTATGATATTGAGGTTCTCAGTTCTAGTACCGAAAGAGAATCTGATGGTTTAGCTATTAGTTCTAGGAACGTTTTTCTTTCGGAAGAAGATAGAAAAATTGCACCAAAGCTCAAAGAAACTATGGAAAGTACGATATTAAAGTTTCTGTCAGGATTCACGTTTGAAGAATGTACTAAGTTCTTTAGGGAAGAGATGCGTAAGTTCGGTTTTTCAGACGATAATTTTTCTGTACTTGATTCTGTTAGTCTTAAAGAAATAAGTCCTAGAAGTGAACTTGCTATTGCAATGGTTTCAGCACGTCTTGGAAGAGTCACTTTATTAGACAATAAAATCTTTCCTTTACCTGAAAAGAGATCTAATTTTTCAAAGAACAATCTTTTAAAAAGGAGTAGCAAATGACTTATCGACCTTTTTCACTTATACCTATGCTAAGTGAAAACTTACTTTCTGACAGATTTACTCAGATTGATAAGCTGTTCAGTAGAATTACAGGAGAAAAACCTCTTTCAGGTTTTCCTTCATATGACCTTAAGAAGAAAAGTCATGGAAAGTTTGAATTGACTTTGTCAGTTCCTGGGTATAAAAAAGATGAACTTGAGATTTCTGTTTTGAATAAAAAACTTTCCATAAATGGGAAAGTCGAACATAAGAAAGATTTAAATGAAGGACAAAAATGGTTACATAGAGGAATTGAAAAGGGAAATTTCTCAGTTAGCTTTGATTTAGATCGTAAAGTTCAAATAGAAACTGCTAGTCTAGCAGATGGTTTGTTAACTTTACATTTCTATTATGAAACACCTAAGGAAGAAAAAGCTAAAAAGATTACTATTGTTACAGATTCGTCTGTTTAGCCTTTAAGGCTCTGTTTTATCAAGACAGAGCCTTTTGACTTTTTATTTATAGTTAGTAGACATTATACCGTGATATTTGGAGCATAGAAGCTCCAAATATCTAATTACAGATAAGACAGGTACTGATTTATCATGTAACTTGTTATAGAAGTTAAAACACCTATTATCACTCGTATTTTCAATAAGAGTTAGATATCTAATTTCTCTTCCTAAAAGTGACTACACTACAGAATCTATCAGAAAAAATTTCTTGGAAAAGATAGTATAAATTGAGGGAATATGGAAAATGGTACTTTTGCAATAAAGTTTATGGATGAAATGATAAGCATGGAACATCCGATCTTTTCTTTAATGCCGAAAAATAAGAAGATAAGAAAATATAGAAATAAAAATATGATAGTTCAAATAATTCCTAGTCTATATGGGATGGCTACTGTCTTTGATAAAGATGTTTGGATTTATTCGATCTCAAAGCTTAAAGAGGACTTAAAACATGGTAGTACTTTAAATAGGACAGTATCTTTCGTACCATATCATTTTTTTAGATCTACATGTAGGGATAGTGGAGGAAGATCTTACAGAGAGTTGGAGAAATCTTTGTCACGATTACATGGAACTAAGATAAATACTAATTTTCATTTTAACATCTCTAGAAATACTACCAGAACTGAGTTTAACTTGATTGATTCTTGGAAGATCATAGAGAGAAAAAATGGTAATCTGAAAAGTAAATTGATTGAGATAGTTTTACCTATTTGGATACATCGCTCTATATTAAATTCCGGCTTACTACAGATAAATCCTAAATATTTTAAAATTCGTAAAGCAATTAATAGAAGATTATATGAGATTGCAAGGAAGCATTGTGGAAATCAAAGTAGTTTCTCAATAAGGTTAGAAAAACTTCACTTAAAGAGTGGAAGTTTTTCTAATATTCTTTCTTTTAAAAGACAGATTAAACTAATATCAATTGAAAATGATCTTCCAGACTATGAAATTTTTTCTGATAGATTCTGTAGTGTAGTCACTTTTAGGAAGAGAAATTAGATATCTAACTCTTATTGAAAATACGAGTGATAATAGGTGTTTTAACTTCTATAACAAGTTACATGATAAATCAGTACCTGTCTTATCTGTAATTAGATATTTGGAGCTTCTATGCTCCAAATATAATGTTTTCAAATT